>NZ_JBSFIH010000002.1:439990-447070 GCF_053597455.1 Streptomyces sp. NPDC001393 | reverse complement strand
TTCACTGCCACGGTGCGGCCCAGGCGGGTGTCATGCGCGAGGTAGACCTCCGCCATGCCACCACGGCCGAGCACCTGGCCCAGCTCGTACCGGCCGCCGAGGCGACGCGGCTCTTCCATAGCTACCTACCAGCCCTCTCCGTCGGTCCCGGCCGCACAGTCGTGTGCGGCCGGAGGCTGCCGTCCGGGCCTACCGTACCCGGCTCGCTTTGTGTGACCTGGCCAAGCCCGTAACCCGATACAGGACCGGTATCGCAACGTGCGGCGATGTGAAGGAGACGTGAGCGGCGTCACTTCCCGGGGGCGAGATCACTTCTTGGAGTTGATGACCGCCTCCATGACGTTCTTCGCGATCGGCGCGGCCAGGCCGCCACCGGAGATGTCGTCGCGGTTGGCGCTCCCGTCCTCGACCACCACGGCCACGGCGACCGGCGAGCTGCCGTCGGGCAGCTTGGCGAAGGAGATGAACCACGCGTACGGCTTGGCACTGTTCGCCACACCATGCTGCGCGGTACCGGTCTTGCCGCCCACGGTGACGTTGTTGATCTTCGCGTTCGTACCGGTGCCCTGCTCGACCACCGTCTGCATCATCGACTGCAGGATCTGCGCGTTGGCCGGCGACAGCGGCCGGCTCATCTCCTGCGGCTGGGTCTTCTCGACCGGGTCGAGGTTGGAGGACTCCAGCTCGTCCACCATGTACGGCTTCATCAGCTTGCCGTCGTTGGCGACCGCCGAGGCGATCATGGCCATCTGCAGCGGGGTCGCGGCGGTGTTGTACTGGCCGATGGAGGACAGCGCGGTCTGCGACTGGTTCATGTTGTCGGAGAACACCGACGCGTTGGAGCGGACCGGGGTCAACTGCTCGGAGTCGAAGCCGAACTTCTTCGCCTCGGCCAGCATCTTGGCGTTGCCGAGGTCGGAGCCGATCTTGCCGAAGACCGAGTTGCACGAGTACTGCAGGGCCGCGCGCAGCGTGGCGTTCTCGCAGGGGATGTTGCCCTCGTTCTTCAGCGGGGTCGTGGTGCCCGGCATGATCCACGGCAGCGGCGAGTTCGTCTTCTCGTCGGCCGACTTGTACAGCCCGTTCTCCAGCGCCGCCGCCGCGGTGACCACCTTGAAGGTGGAGCCGGGGGGGTAGGTCTCGCGCAGGGCGCGGTTCAGCATGGGCTCGGCCTTGTCGGCGTTCAGGCTGGTCCAGCTCTGGCCGTCCGACTGACCGGCGATGCTGGAGGGGTCGTACGACGGGTAGGAGGCCAGCGCCAGGATCTTGCCGGTGGACGGCTCCAGAGCGACCACGGCGCCCTTGCCGCCCTGCTGCTTCAGCCCGTCGAACGCCGCCTTCTGGGCCGCCGCGTTGAGGGTGGTGACGACGTTGCCGCCCTGCCGCTGCTTGCCCGTGATCATGTCCAGGGTGTTGCGGAAGAAGAGCCGGTCGTCGTTGCCGGTGAGGATGCTGTCCTCGACGCCCTCCAGGTAGTTGCTGCCGTAGACCTGGGAGGAGTAGCCGGTGACCGGGGCCCACATGGCCCCGTCCTTGTAGGTGCGCTTGTACTTGAAGTCGCCGCTCTTGACCTGGGTCGACCCGGTTATCGGATTGCCGTCGACGATGATGTCGCCGCGCGGATGCGCGTAGCGCTCGATGGCGACCCGGCGATTGTCCTTTTCACCGGCGAGCTTGCCGGCCTCGACGTACTGGAGATAGTTGTCGCGGATCAACAGGGCCAGGACGAGCAGGCCGCAGAAGATCGCGATCCGGCGCAGGGGCTTGTTCATGACGGGCGGACCACCTGGGTCATCTCGGCGTCGGGGTTCGTGGCGGGGGTGGGCGCCGGGCGGCGGGCGGTGTCGCTGATGCGGATGAGGATGCCGATCAGTGCCCAGTTGGCCAGCACGGAGGAACCGCCGTAGGCGACGAACGGCATCGTCATACCGGTCAGCGGAATGAGGCCCGTCACACCGCCGGCCACGACGAACACCTGCAGCGCGAAGGCGCCGGACAGGCCTACGGCGAGCAGCTTGCCGAAGGGGTCGCGGGCGGCGAGGGCGGTGCGCAGGCCGCGCTCCACGATCAGGCCGTAGATCAGCAGGATCGCCATGATGCCCGCCAGGCCCAGTTCCTCGCCGAAGGTGGCGAGGATGAAGTCGGAGTTGGCGGCGAACCGGATCAGGTCGGAGTGGCCTTGGCCGAGGCCGGTGCCGAGGGTGCCGCCGGAGCCGAACGCCCACAGCGCCTGCTGCAGCTGCTCGGAGTGGCCGACGACGCCCTGGCGGCTGAGGGTGAACTCCTTCATCGGATCGAGCCAGGAGGCCACGCGGCTCTTCACGTGCGGCTCGAAGCTCGCCACGCCGACCGCGCCCACCGCGGACATCAGCAGACCGAAGACGATCCAGCTGGTCCGCTCGGTGGCGACGTACAGCATGATGACGAACATTCCGAAGAACAGCAGCGAGGTGCCGAGGTCGGTCTCGAAGACCAGGATCAGGATCGACATCGCCCAGACGACCAGGATCGGACCGAGGTCACGGCCACGGGGCAGGTACAGGCCCATGAAGCGGCGGCTGGCGAGGGCCAGGGCGTCGCGCTTCACCATCAGATAGCCGGCGAAGAAGATCGCGAGAACGATCTTCGCGAACTCACCCGGCTGCAGCGAGCCGAGGCCGGGGATGTTGATCCAGATCTTGGCGCCGTAGATGTTGGCTCCGAGGCCCGGCACCAGCGGCAGCACGAGCAGCACCAGGGCGCCGAACATCGAGATGTACGTGTAGCGCTGCAGGACGCGGTGGTCCTTCAGGAAGATCAGCACCGCGGCGAACATCGCGATGCCCAGCGCGCTGTACAGCAGCTGGCGGGGCGCGGCGGGGGCGAAGCCCTTGAGTGACTGCAGCAGTTTCGACTGGTCCAGCCGCCAGATCACGACCAGCCCGAGCCCGTTGAGCAGCGTCGCCAGCGGCAGCAGCAGCGGGTCGGCGTACGGCGCGAACTTGCGTACGGCGAGATGGGCGACGCCGGCCAGCAGACCGAGACCGAGGCCGTAGCCCAGCAGCCCGGCGGGCACCGAGTTGTTGATGGCCAGGCCCACGTTGGCGTAGGCGAACACCGGGACGGCCACGGCGAAGACCAGCAGGGCCAGCTCGGTGTTGCGGCGGCTCGGCGCGCCGATCGCGCCGATCGTGGACGTGTGGTGCGTCGGCGAGTTAGTCGTACTGCTCATCGTGTGACAGGGCCTCTCGCGGCTCGGCTACTGCTTGCCGCACTGATCGACGACCTTCTGCTCATCCTCGGAGAGGCTCGGGCCGGGGTTCGGAGTGGCGGTCGCGGACGGGGACTTCGAAGGGGTCTTCGTAGCGGGCGCCGTCGCGGATGGGTGCGGGGTCGGTGATGCCTTGGACGTGAAAGCGGTACGGGTGGTTCCCGTGGTGCCGCCGGCCTCGCCCTGGCCCGTCTTCGTGTTCCGCTGCGACTCGGCGGCCTGGCGTTCCGCCTTCTTCCGGCACGCGGAGGCCTGCACCGACAGTGCCTCGATCTTCGCCTGGGCCTGCTGCAGACCGCCCGCCGTGATCGTGTTCTTGACCTGCTTCTGCTGATACGGCGGCAGGTACTTGAGTTCGATCTCGGGGTGGTCCTTCTCCACCTTCGACAGCGACACCCAGGCCAGGTCCTGGCTGATGCCGCGGTACAGCGCCACATGCTCGCCCTTGGCGCCGACGTAGTACTGCGTCTGCGTCCACTGGTAGCCGCCGTAGAGGCCGCCGCCGATCACGGCGAGGGCGAGGGCGCCGTAGAGGGTTCTCTTCAGCCACCTGCGTCCGCCGCGCGGCTTGGTGAGGTCGCCGTCGGCGTAGTCGCCGAAGCTGCCCGCCGGGATGTAGCCGGTGGTGTCGCCGGAGCCGGGCGGGCCGAACTCGCCGCCGCCGTGCCCGGGCTGCCTGCGGCCCAGGTGGGAGGCGCGGCCGGCCGGGGTCTGCATGATGCCGTTGTCGTGCAGATGGTGCTGGTTCTCGGCGACCGCGCCGACCACGACCGGCTGGTCGGACAGCTGCCCGGCAAGGGTGTCACCGGTGTCCAGGTCCAGGACGTCGGCGACGATGACGGTGATGTTGTCGGGGCCGCCGCCGCGCAGCGCGAGCTGGATCAGCTCCTGCACGGTCTCCTGCGGGCCCTGGTAGCTGGCGAGGGTCTCCTCCAGCGTCTGGTGGGAGACGACCCCGGACAGCCCGTCGGAGCAGATCAGATAGCGGTCGCCGGCCCGCACCTCGCGGATCGACAGATCCGGCTCGACGTGCTCGGCGCTGCCGAGGGCGCGCATCAGCAGGGAGCGCTGCGGGTGGGTGGTGGCCTCTTCCTCGGTGATCCGGCCCTCGTCGACCAGCCGCTGCACCCAGGTGTGGTCCTGGGTGATCTGGGTGAGGACGCCGTCGCGCAGCAGATAGGCGCGGGAGTCGCCGACGTGGACCAGCCCGAGCCGCTGTCCGGTCCACAGCAGCGCGGTGAGGGTCGTCCCCATGCCCTCGAGCCGGGGGTCCTCCTCGACCATGGCGCGCAGCTGGTCGTTGGCGCGCTGTACGGCCGTGCCGAGCGAGGTGAGGATGTCGGAGCCGGGCACGTCGTCGTCGAGCGTGACCAGGGTGGAGATGACCTCGGAGGAGGCGACCTCGCCGGCCGCCTGGCCGCCCATGCCGTCGGCGATCGCGAGCAGGCGGGGACCGGCGTAACCGGAGTCCTCGTTGCCCTCGCGGATCATGCCCTTGTGCGATCCGGCGGCAAAGCGCAGTGACAGACTCATGCGCACCTCGCCCGTCGGCTCCGGGTACAGCCGGTCGTGTCGAGCCACACTGCCCACCCTCCGGTCGGGAGCGCGCCGGCGGCCGGGGTGCGGCCTGCCGCTGCGTGCTCGCTCCGCTCGCGCTCACTCATGACGTAGCACTACTTCCGCAGCTCGATGACGGTCTTGCCGATGCGGATCGGCGCGCCCAGCGGGATCGGCGTGGGGGTCGTCAGCCGGGACCGGTCCAGGTAGGTGCCGTTGGTGGAGCCCAGGTCCTCGACGATCCACTGACCGTCGCGGTCCGGGTAGATCCTGGCATGGCGGCTGGAGGCGTAGTCGTCGTCCAGCACGATCGTGGAGTCGTGCGCCCGGCCCAGCGTGATCGTCTGGCCCTGGAGCGCGACCGTGGTGCCGGTCAGTGTGCCCTCGGTCACCACCAGCTTGGTGGGGGCGTTGCGGCCACGCCGGCCGCCGCCCTGCTGGCCCCGCTGCTGCGGGGGCGCGGACTGCTGCCGGGCCGCCTGCCGGCCGCCCTGCTGCTGGGCACGCCCGGCCTCCCTACGCGATCCGCGCTGGGTGACACGCGTACCGAACAGGTCGCTCCGGATGACCTGCACGGCCACGATCACGAACAGCCACAGTACGGCCAGGAAACCCAGCCGCATGACCGTGAGGGTCAGCTCTGACATTGCCCCCGCTTCACCCTTCGGCTTGCCGGTAAATGATGGTGGTGCTGCCCACGACGATCCGCGAGCCGTCGCGGAGCGTAGCGCGGGTGGTGTGCTGCCCGTCCACCACGATGCCGTTGGTGGAGCCGAGATCCTGGATCGTCGAGGGCGTTCCGGTCCGGATCTCGCAGTGCCGGCGGGAGACGCCGGGGTCGTCGATCCGCACGTCGGCGTCGGTGCTGCGGCCCAGCACCAGCGTCGGGCGGGAGATCTGGTGGCGGGTGCCGTTGATCTCGATCCAGTAGCGGGTACGCCCGCCGCTCGTCGGGGCGGCCGAGGGCCGCTGGGTGGCGGGCTGGGGGTAGCCGTAGCCGCCGGGCCGGGCGCCGGGCGGCGGCGCGGACGGCATCGGCGGCGCGCCGGCGGGCGTGGCGGGCGGATAGCCGTAGCCGCCGCCCGCAGCGCCCTGTGCGGGGCGGCCGGGCGCCGCGGCGCCGGGGGCCTGCGGTGCCGCCTGCTGGCTGCTGGAGGAGGCGAGGGTGCGCGAGCGCACCCGGTACAGACCGGTGTCGAGGTCGTCGGCCTTCTCCAGGTTGACCTTGATCGGGCCCATGAAGGTGTAGCGCTGCTGCTTGGCGTAGTCGCGCACCATGCCGGCGAGTTCGTCGCCGAGTTGCCCGGAATAGGGGCTGAGGCGCTCGTAGTCCGGCGCGCTCAGCTCCACGATGAAGTCGTTGGGTACGACGGTCCGGTCGCGGTTCCAGATCGTGGCGTTGTTGTCGCACTCACGCTGGAGCGCGCCGGCGATCTCCACGGGCTGGACCTCGGACTTGAAGACCTTGGCGAAGGTGCCGTTCACCAGACCTTCGAGACGCTGCTCGAACTTCTTCAGGACTCCCATGGGGCACCTCCTCCGTTCCTGCCGTTGCCTTGCCCTGCTGTGTGGCCGCTGCCTTGCCTGTACTGCTGCTGGTTCCGCTGGTTCCGCTGGTACTGCTCACTGATCGTATCTACGCGTCCGGCAATCAGCCGGTTCCCCCAGCGGCTCCCCTTCGAACTCCTGATACGCACTCCTGCTGCCATGGATCGTAGAGGGGGGCGCAGACCAGTGTCCCGCACCTGGCTGTGGACCCGGTCCGCCTCCTGGGCAGATGCGGGGGACCGGTACGAGGTTGATACGTGAACCGAGTCTCATTGATACGTGGGGGTTAAGTACGTGGGGGCTGGTGGGGTGTGGGGTGTGCATGTGGGCCGTGGGGCGGCTGAGGCCCGTGGGGCTTCGGTGGTGGGGGCTGGTGGGGCTTGGTGGTGGCCGGGGCTGGTGGGGGTCGGTGGTGGAGCCGGATGGTGGCCCGGGGCTGGTGGGGGGCGGGGGATGGCCGTCTCGGGCCGGAGGGAAGGGATGTGAAGTCACCCCGTACGGCGTGCTAATGTTCTGGGTGTCGGAAGGGGCCAGCCCGAAAGGGCCGGAACCGGAGGACACACCCAATGCGCGGGTGGCGGAATAGGCAGACGCGCTGGATTCAGGTTCCAGTGCCCGCAAGGGCGTGGGGGTTCAACTCCCCCCTCGCGCACAGAGACGAGACGGGTCTCTGCCGGTGACGGAAGTCACGGCGGGGGCCCGTTTCGCGTTGTACGTCACTGTCG